>NZ_DAMBKZ010000001.1:453966-478722 GCF_032066345.1 Brucella sp. | reverse complement strand
GTACCGGGTTCAGGGCCTTCATAAAGAATCTTGGCCTTGCCCTCGTAAATACGGCGGCGACGGTTCATGGCTTTTCTCGGATTTCCAAAAATGTGATGATCGGCTTTTGCCGCTATTCTCGCGGGCTACGTATAGCAATTGTGGGCTTTTAACAATCCTGCTTTGTACCCGTTCCCCCGTTTTAAGCGTTTCAGAGCCAGATAAATCAATAAAGTGACTTTTGGCTCTTGTATAATCTTGCGCCCCTTGCCAGCTTTAGGCAAGAGAACGGTTGACGATCTCACATAACTTAAAGTCTTGGGAGTTGTATGAATGGCCACTGGCATGGATGATCGCCGCAACGCATTTGAAAGCAAATTCGCACTGGATGCAGAACTTCGCTTCAAGGCAGAGGCTCGCCGTAACAAGATCCTCGGCCTCTGGGCCGCACAGCTTCTTGGCAAGCACGATGCAGACGCTGATGCCTATGCTCGTGAAGTTGTTGCCGCTGACTTTGAAGAAGCTGGCGATGAAGACGTTTTCCGCAAACTACGCGCCGATTTCGATGCGGCAGATGTGAAGGTAACGGACGAAACCATTCGCGAGAAAATGTTTGCTTTCCTTGAGGAAGCGATCCAGCAGGTTCAGAAAGACTAACTCGTAGTATAAAGGGCGGAAATGCAAAATGCGTTTCCGCCCTTAGTTTTTTGTAATGCAGGGGAATAAGCATGTCTTTGTCTTCGCGTCTTCGTGCCGGAGAAACAGTTCTTTCCGCGTGGTCATCTCTACCGGAAGCGCTGACAGTTGAAGTTCTGGCGCACAGCTCCTTTGAAGCAGTTACGCTTGATATGCAGCATGGCGGCCATGATGAGCAGAGCGTGTTGCGCAGTCTCGGATTGATCCTCAATGCTGGTAAGCCGCCAGTCGTTCGTATTCCGGTTGGTCGCTTCGATATGGCAAGCCGCGCGCTCGATTTTGGCGCGCAGGCCGTGATTGCGCCAATGATCAACTCGGTTGAAGACGCGCGTAAGTTTGCAGCCGCAATGAAGTACCCGCCGATTGGCGAGCGTTCATGGGGTGTTTTCCGCGCCAATGCTGATTACGGAGCGCCGGGCTCGAACGATTATCTCGTAACCGCCAATCAGGACACGCTGGCTTTCGCCATGATCGAAACGCGCGATGCCTATGATGCGCTGGATGCGATTCTTGACGTGCGCGGTATCGATGGCGTTTTCGTAGGTCCTGCCGACTTCTCGATTGCCTGGAGCAATGGCCGTGAAGCCAATCCGGATTCCGAAGCGATCATCGAGCCAGTGAGCATCATCGCTCGTAAGGCCGCAGCTGCTGGAAAATTCGCTGGCATTTATTCGCCGTCAGCAGAGTTCGCACGGCGCTACATCCCGCTTGGCTTCCAGTTCCTGACACTTGGAAACGATAGCGGCTATCTGCGTCTTGGCGCAAAAACTCTCGTTGACGCTGTCCGGGCTTAAATAAATAAGCGGCAGATCATTCAATCTGCCGCTTTCAAAACTGTTCTGAATCTATTTGATCAGAAAATTAGATAACTCTTTGATTCAATGCATTTTTGGCGGCTGAAGATTGGTCATAAATTCAGCAAAAACCATAGAGCCTTCCGGCCACGGACCATGTCCGGATTCCGAGTTGATATGCCCTGCATCGCCTGCATCGATGAGCAGCGCACCCCAGTCCTTCACGATATCTTCTGCGGCTTCAAAGCTTGAGAAGGGATCATTGCGGCTGACGACGGTAATCGTCGGAAATGGCAGGCGCTCACGCGGATAAGGGCCGAATGTCATCAGGTGCTTTGGCCGGATCTTTTCGTTCGATACATCGGGAGGCGCTACAAAGAAAGCACCGGCTACCTTGTGTTGAATTTGCGGAAGAGCGTGAAGCGCAGTTGCAACGCCGAGCGAATGCGCAACAAGCACGATCGGCTTCGTCGTCTCATTGGCTGCTTTGACCAGCTGTGCCACCCAATCGTCTTTGACTGGCTTCGACCATTCGGCCTGTTCGACACGTCGTGCCGTCGAGAGTTTATTCTCCCAGCGCGTCTGCCAATGGTCGGGTCCGGAATTGGTGTAGCCGGGGATGATAAGAATATCTGCGTCTTTGACTTTCATGCCCCCTATTTAGAGCCGTTTCAACGCATCTTCAAGCTCAGCTATAGCGCGTCAAAAAGAACTTAGATGTCGCAAATGATGAACAGCTTGTTCGCTGATCGCTATCTTGTGAAACACTCGCTAAATTGTGATCTTTAGCGGGAAGATAATTACGGAGAGGATTTGACGGCCATGACGATAAGCAGAAGAACGATACTTGGTTCTGCAGGTGCTGCCGTCATGAGCAATATTCTTTCCGCGCGCGCAGAAATGCCGCCGAAGGAGAATGAAATGACTGAAACACTGAAGATGGCCGCTGCTGATAAGGGTGGTTCGACCGCTGCCACTGTAAAGAGCGCTCCTTTGCCTTTTGCTATGACGACACCGGTACGCGTAGCGCGCATTGGCTTAAAGGCGCGCGATGCAGAAACCCTGGCTGAGTATTATCGCGATGTGGTGGGCTTGCGTGAAATGACGCGTCGTGGCGCTTCCATTGTACTGGGTGCGGGCGACCGTGAATTGATGGAAATCGAACAGTTTTCGGCTGCCAAGCCTGATGATCCACGCAGCGCTGGTCTCTACCACACGGCTTTCCTGCTGCCGACTCGTGGCGATCTCGCCCGCTGGTCGCGCCGCGCCATCGACAAGCAGCTGCCTGTTGCCGGTGCGTCTGATCATAATGTCAGCGAGGCAATCTACCTGACTGATCCTGAAGGCAACGGTATCGAGATCTATTCCGACCGTCCACACAATACGTGGCAATGGAATGGTGATCGCGTGAAGATGGGCACCGAGGCGCTCGACGTGAAGAACCTTCTCGACCTTATTGATCGTGAAGGTGGTGAATGGAACGGCGCACCGCAGAACACAGTGGTTGGTCACGTTCACTTGCGCGTTGGCAATGCGAAGGATGCTGAATCCTTCTGGCATCAGCAGCTGGGCTTTGACACTGTTCAGACCTATGGCGACAAGGCCGTGTTTTTGTCCACTGGCGGCTATCACCACCACATTGGTGCCAATGCCTGGCAGAGTTCAGGTGCCGGATTGCGCGATAAGGATCGCACAGGTCTTGCATGGGTCGAAATGGAAGATACGCGTGGCGGTAACAACCACGTCTTTGAAGACCCATGGGGCAATGTGATCAATACGATCAAAAAGAGCGCTTAATCGCAGATGCTAAAAAGCCCCATGTTTACAGAAACATGGGGCTTTTTGCAGATTCAATTTATCAACGTCAAAGATTTTGGTTATGGCGTGCCGAAAATCGTGGCTTTCGAGAACCGGAGCGTAGCGTACTCAAGGTACGTGAGCACCGGAAGCGCAGAAAGATGCGATTTGCAGGCCGCCAGAGCCTAAATCTCAGCCGAAAACACGCTTGAAGATCGTATCAACATGCTTGGTGTGATAGCCAAGATCGAACTTTTCGCGGATTTGTTCTTCGGAAAGTGCTGCACGCACTTCCGCATCACCGAGTAGTTCTTCGAGGAAGTCTGCACCCTGTTCCCAGACCTTCATGGCATTGCGCTGCACGAGGCGATAGGAATCTTCACGCGAAACGCCAGCCTGTGTGAGTGCGAGCAGAACGCGCTGCGAATGCACAAGACCACGGAACTTGTTCATGTTTTTCAGCATGTTTTCCGGGTAGATCACCAGCTTTTCGACAACGCCAGCCAGACGGTTCAGCGCGAAGTCGAGCGTGATGGTGGTGTCTGGGCCAATTGCGCGTTCAACGCTCGAATGCGAAATATCGCGTTCATGCCAGAGGGCAACATTTTCCATTGCAGGCACAACCGACATACGTACCAGACGGGCGAGGCCGGTCAGGTTTTCAGTCAGAACAGGGTTGCGCTTGTGTGGCATCGCCGACGAGCCTTTCTGGCCGGGCGAGAAGAACTCTTCTGCTTCCAGAACTTCCGTGCGCTGCATGTGGCGGATTTCGATGGCTACGTTCTCAATCGACGAAGCGATGACGCCGAGCGTTGCAAAGAACATGGCGTGACGGTCGCGCGGAATAACCTGCGTTGAAACTGGCTCTGCTTCGAGACCGAGCTTTTCGCAGACATATTCTTCAACGCGTGGGTCGATATTGGCGAAGGTGCCAACAGCGCCCGATACGGCACCGGTCGCGATTTCTGCGCGTGCTGCAACGAGACGCGCGCGGTTGCGTTCCATTTCGGCGTAGAAACGGGCGAAAGTCAGACCCATTGTGGTTGGCTCTGCATGGATGCCATGGCTACGGCCGATACGAACGGTATCCTTGTGTTCAAATGCGCGCTTCTTAAGCGCTGCAAGCACACGATCCATGTCTGCGAGAAGCAGATCGGCGGCGCGAACGAGCTGCACATTGAGCGTGGTGTCGAGTACGTCCGACGAGGTCATGCCCTGATGCACGAAGCGGCTGTCTGGGCCGATGAATTCTGCCAGATGCGTCAGGAACGCGATGACGTCATGTTTGGTGACGGCTTCGATTTCGTCGATGCGCGCGACGTCGAACTTGGCGGCATCGCCCTTTTCCCAGATGGTCTTTGCGGCTTCTTTCGGGATTACGCCGAGTTCGGCAAGCGCCTCACATGCATAGGCCTCAATTTCGAACCAGATGCGGAATTTGGTTTCGGGAGACCAGATGGCGACCATTTCTGGTCGGGAATAGCGCGGGATCATGGGCATATCCTGTTTTGGCGGCCCGTCTGCCGGGCTGCAGGTCTTGGGTAAAGGGAATGCGCGGTGTTTAGCAGAGCCTGATGCTCAGCTCAACGCACTCCCCCGGAAAAGTGGCTTCAGTTTATCGTGCAGCTTCGGCTGCTTCGCGAATGGCTTTGATGTTAGCGGCATAGCTCTCAACCGAGTGGCCTTTGTAAACGGCAGAACCCGCAACGAGAATATTTGCACCGGCTGCAACAACCGATCCGGCAGTCTCAGGCGTGATGCCGCCATCCACTTCAATATCGATTGAGCGGTCGCCAATCATCTCACGCACTTGGCTGATCTTGTCGAGCATCGGCGCAATGAACTTCTGGCCGCCGAAACCCGGATTGACCGTCATGACAAGAACGAGATCAACGTCATCAATGACATTGGTCAATGCTTCGACAGGGGTTGCCGGATTGAGCGCCAGACCAGACTTTTTGCCCAAAGCGCGGATGCTCTGGAGCGAGCGGTGCGTATGTGCACCAGCTTCTGCGTGGATTGTAATGAGATCGCAGCCCGCATCCGCAAATGGTTCAAGATATGGATCGCAAGGCGCGATCATCAGATGCGTGTCGAAGAAAGCCTTGGTGCGTGGACGAATTGCTTTCACCACTTGCGGACCGAACGTGATGTTCGGCACGAAATGACCATCCATAACGTCGATGTGAATCCAGTCTGCACCGGCTTCAAGCACGGCATCGACTTCTTCTCCCAGACGCGCAAAGTCGGCCGAAAGGATGGATGGGGCGATAGCGATAGGACGCATAGTTGTCTCCCTTGCAGGATGTTTTCACATCATAAAATAAAAATGCGTCCGGTCAGTTTTGACCGAACGCAGATATTGATTCTCTAGCCCCAACGCTTGTGGAACCACATCCACTGGCCAGGATATTCGCGCACCCATTCCTCAACGGTATCGTTGAGAAGCTGCGCGGTCGCGGCGATATCGATCTCGCCTTTTTCGTCGCGCGGCAGCTCCATGCGCTCTTTCAGCTCAAGCCGGTATCGACCGCCAGGCAGGCGTATGCAGCGCGCCGGATAAACATCGCAATCATACTGTCGCGCGAGCTTTGCGAGCAACGGATTGGTTTTTACAGGGCGCTCAAAGAAGGTTGAGGGAACGCCACGCTGGAACTTCTGGTCAACCAGCATTCCGACATTACCGCCAGCATCCAGAACCCGCGCCAGCGACCAAGCGGCACCGGCCTTTGATGGCACCAGATGACCCATATTGGTTTTGCGCGCTTTGAGAACGGTCTTCGCGATATAGGGATTGTTCGGCGGGCGGAAGAGGGCTGTTACATCGAGGCCGAACGTACCGGCACAGATCGGCAGAAGCTCGAAATTGCCGGTATGCGCGGTGAAGAAGATATGCGGCTTGGTCTCGTTGCGGAGACGCTCGAAAATCGGAATGCCGTCAACTTCGATAAGACCGGGCTCGGTCGCATTGGGATCAAAATCGAATATCGCATCAAGGAAGATGTATTCCGCGAAAAGACGCGCCATCGAATCCCACATTTCGACGGCGATCTTTTCAATTTCAGCATCGCTCTTCTCAGGATAGGCAAGGCGCAGATTGTTGGTTGCAACCTTGTGCCGTGGCGTCAGCGGTCCCACCTTGCGCGCAAACCATGCGGAAAAGCGGATTGCGCTTTTCGCAGGCAGGAGACGGAGAAGTGCGAGCGCGATAAACACAGCCTGCGCCCAAAGCCAGTAGTTGAACTGCTTGAGCTTACGCGACCATTTAAAGAGAAGAAGCTTAATCTTGAACATAAAGGCTTAGTCGATCTGCAACACGATCTTGCCGAACACGTCGCGGCCTTCCATGCGCTTGAGAGCCGTACCGATGTCGTCAAAGCCGACAATGGTGTCGATTACTGGATGAACAACGCCCTGCGCCATTTTCTGCATCGCATCAGCCATGTTTTCCATACGGCAACCAAAGGAGCCGAGGATTTTAAGCTGCTGCTGGAAGAGCTGCATCAGGTTCATGTTGGTTGAAACACCAGAGGTCGAACCACAGGTGACGAGACGTGCGCCGCGCTTCATGCAGAGCATCGAGCCTGCCCATGTATCCGCACCAACGTGTTCGAACACGACATCGACGCCCTTCTTCTTGGTGAGCTTGCGCACAACACCTTCAAAGCGGTCAACGCGGTAGTTGATGACGTGATCGGCACCCAGCGCCTTGGCTTTTTCGATCTTATCGTCAGAGCCAACCGTTGTGATGACTGTACAGCCCATCTTCTTGGCAAGCTGGATCGCAGCCGAACCAATGCCGGAGCCGCCAGCCTGAACCAGAACGGTTTCGCCCGGCTGGAGTTTCGCATTGTCAAACAGCATATGCTCGACCGTACCAAAGGTAACAGGAGCGACAGCTGCGCCGATTGCGTCAACGCCGGGAGGTGCTGGAACCAGCAGACGTGCTGGCAGATTAACGGCTTCACAGGCAAAGCCATCGAGATGGAAGCCATGAACGCCGCCTACGTGTTCACAGAGATTATCGCGACCTTCGCGGCAGGCCTTGCACAGACCACAGGTGCGTGCGCCATAGATCGAAACGAGCTGGCCTGGCAGAACATTGGATACGCCGGGTCCGATTGCATCGACAACGCCGGAAGCTTCCGCGCCGATAACCAGTGGCATCTTACGCTTGGCAAATGCCATGCCGCGCCAGCCCCATACGTCGATATGGTTGAGTGCGACGGCCTTGATACGGACCGTAACTTCGCCATTGCCGGGCGCGGCTGGCGGAGCAATATCGGTCATTTCAAGGCGACGATCGTCGAGAAGCTGTAGGGCGCGCATGAATTTATCCTTTTCAAGACATAATCCCGGGCAGCGTTTCGCTGTCCGGGATTACCGAGAATATATAACTGCAGATCCGATTAATTCGGATTTGCCGTCAAAACAAGGCTCGTGTTCTGTCCACCAAAGCCAAATGAGTTGGAAAGCACGGCAGAAACCTGTCCATCACGCTTAACATTTGGCACGACATCCAGCGGAATTGCCGGATCTGGATTGTCGTAATTGATGGTCGGAGGCAATGTGCCGGTTTCAATCGTCAGCAGCGAGAATACGGCTTCAATCGCACCAGCGGCGGTCAGTGTGTGACCGATCATCGACTTGTTGGACGAAACAGGAATCGAAGAAAGTTGCTCACCAAACACGGTTGAAAGGGCAAGATATTCCATCTTGTCATTTTCAGGTGTCGAAGTGCCGTGAGCATTGACATAGGAAAGCTGATCTTCGGTCAGTCCCGCATCTGCAAGTGCTGCGCGCACTGTGCCGATTGCCGGTGAGGCATCCGGCTTGGAGCGGGTGCGATGGAAATCATCAGCCTTTTCACCGCAACCGGCGAGAATGCCGAGCACTTTTGCACCGCGTGCGATGGCGCTTTCAAGCGATTCCATAACCAGAGCGCCGGAGCCTTCAGCCATGGCAAAGCCGTCGCGATCCTTCGAGAATGGCTTGGATGCCTTTTCCGGCTTGTCATTCTGCGTGGACAGCGCCGATAGCAGCGAGAAACGGATCAGAGCTTCAGCCGAGACCGATCCGTCGGTGCCGATTGAGAGAACACGATCACTTTCGCCGCGACGAATGGCTTCAACGCCAAGCTGAATCGCGGTTGCGCCCGAAGCACATGCGGTCGACAGCGTCACCGGCAGGCCGCGTGTTCCAAAAGCCTCAGACAGACGCTCGGCAATGTAGCCGAACTGCGTCGTATTGAAGAGGGCATCCTGACGGGCACGGCGGCAGGCTTCAAGCAGAAGCTGATAGCTTGCGGGGCCTTCATCCTTGATGCTGGCATCAAGTGCAAAGCGGCTTTTCCAGTCGAGTTCAACCGGAGGAGCTGCGAGGAAAAGCGGTCCGCCAAAATTGGTCACTGAAAGACCGGACTGGGCGAGGGCTTCTTCACCGGCAAGCCGTGCAAGCGCTTCCGAAAGAGGCGATGCACCAACTTCGCTTTCAGGCAGAAAATCAACAGTACCCGCAAAGCGCGTGTTGAGATTATCGGACGGGAAGCGTGTGATTTTATGAATTCCGGAACGCCCACCGGTCAGTGCAGCCCAATTGTCTTCCTTGCCCTGTCCAAGGGAGGAAACAACGCCTGCACCGGTAATTGCAACAATGGGACGGCCGAGATGGTCTGTATATTTGGTCATCTTATGCTCTCACCAGCTTTGCAGCACCTTCGGCGCGTGTTGCGCCAATGGTGGTGACGATGGCTTCACTGACGGCTCCGTCTACGGCCTTCTCAGATGGGCCCGATGGAGCAAAGGCTTCGCCCTTCCAGACCGAAATGGCTGCAAGTGCCAAGGCCAGCGGGAACTGCGCTTCGCGCAGGTGGCCGGTCAGGCTAGCAACGCCGCGATATGCGGCTGAAACGCCTTCAAGAGCTGCTTTTTCAGCGGCCGTTGCTTCATGTGCGCCGGAAGCGCCGGAGACAACATAGCCAGGCTCTGCGCCGCCATTGGCTGCGAACACCAGTTCATGCACGGTTTTGGCAAGATCAGCCGCATCACGGCGGATCTGCGCGCTTTCGATGCTGGCAATCTCTGCATAGGCGCGTGCACCGCGTTTTTGCGCATGGTCTGCGCTTTCGAGCACGAGGAAAACACCGCCAGAGCCGGAAATCATGCCGCCACCGGCGCTGCCTTCACGTTCCCAGAGCGATGCCCAGCCGTCGTGCTTGAGCAAACCGCCAAGCTCGTGACCGAGAATCATGTCGAAATGTTCGGAATTATAAGAGCCGCCGACCAGCGCATGGGTGCTCTGGCCTGAACGAATACGTGCAGCAGCTGTTTCAATCGCCGCGATGCCGGAACCTTCTTCGCCCATGAAGGTACGGGAAGAACCAGTCACCTTATGGACGATGGAAATGTTGCCTGCCAGCAGATTGGAAAGCTGGGCAAGAAACAGGGTAGGGCGCAGCTCCGTCGACAGCTTTTCGTTGAGCATCACACCGCGATTGTTGCTGGTGCGACCTTCTTCGAGGATCTGCATATCGACAGTAATGTCGCGCTCGCCGCCACCGGCACCCACGATCATATCCATGCTTGCGCAAAGCGCTTCGTCGTCCTTGATACCTGCATCGTCAAGCGCCAGGCCTGCCGCATAGGTTCCAAGTCGCTGCCATGTCTCCATCTGGCGCTGGTCGCCACGCTTGGGGATTTGCAAACCCCAGTCGACTTCGCCAAGGGGATGAACTGTGTAAGGCGCAAAGTTTTCTCTTTCGAGGCGAGGTTCAGTACCTGCCTTGGAGAAAGCGTTCCAATGCGCATCCAGTCCTTCGCCTAGCGAGGAGATGATGCCAATGCCGGTTATGACGACTTTATTGCTCTGCATGGTTCGGTCTGCCCGTAAATGCTGTGCTCAAGAATGCTTGCTTGTTCCAGAAACGGAATCAGGGCGAACACGGATGTTCACCCTTCAATACCGTCAGCTTGCGTGGCTGTTCAGCCCTTCTTGGCTGCGACCAGCTCGTCAATCTTGGCGCAGAGGTTCTTCAGAACGAAGTATTCTTCGGTCGGAGCCTTGCCTTCGTTCACTTCCTGCGTCCACTGTTCCAGCGGAATCTTGATGCCGAAAGCTTTGTCGATAGCGAATACGATGTCGAGGAAGTCGAGGCTGTCAATGCCAAGATCGTCGATGGTATGGCTATCCGGCGTGATGGTGTCACGGTCGATTTCGCTGGTTTCGGCGATGATGTCGGCGACTTTGTCAAAAGTAGAGGACAAGTTTCGATTCCTTTATTCTTGGCGATGCCTCAACAGGCATGCGTCTGAGTATCTGCGCGTGTCTAGCGTGTTTCCGGCGATAGGGAAAGTCATATTGCTTTCACAATAGCCAGAGCGTTAATTGCGCATATAAGGTGCCTGCTACGCGAAGCGCAACATAAAGCGAATTACAAAATTTTGAAATATTGTTGGAAAAGAGTTGTTCACGGTTCGCTTCTTACTCGCTTTATGAAGTACCAAAGCCCGACCGCCGTACAGGCAAGCATCACAATCGCGAGCGCATATTGTACCGGTCCATTGCCGGAAGCGATGGCTGCGAGACCTGATGCCGCACTTCCCAGAGTTCCCAGTGCTTCCGGGTGTTTAAGCACAGTCTTAACCGCCGTATCACATTGCTTTGCTTTGGGTGAAGCATTGGCATTCGGTTTTGCAAGTTCTGTCACAGTTGGTGTCGCTGCCAGCATCAATGCGCGTGACCGAACCCGTTCAACCCGGGCCAGCCAGCCCGCACCAAATGTCGAAGCTGTGGACAATCCTTTAAGCCAGGCGGCGCGAGCATCGCAAAGCGCATTGATAACCGCCTCGGGAGAGCGGCCGGAAAGGGCGGAAATCGTTTTGACGCCAATGACCCCATCCTGGGGCATGTTGAGGGTGGCCTGCAATGTTTTGGCAGCTCTTCCGGGGCCGGAGTTCACAGCAAAGTCGAACACAGCATAATCAATACCTGACGGAAGACTGTCACCGTCGATCTTGTTCCAGAATTGCTGTTGGTAGATTTTCGTTGCGGTCGAGCTTGAAAGGCTCTTCACGTCGGCAGCCGAAACTGTATGGCCTTCCCATGCGGAAAGTGTAGACAGAGTAATTCCCATATTCGTGGCGCCGCCGGGATCACGAGGATTGTCAACATAGCCACCTTCTTCACTAAAAATATAGGGTATAACTTTTTGGAAATTTTCCTTCATTGCTAAAATTCCTAATTTATATAATGAAGATAAAGTAAGTATTTTTAATATGGTTAGTTTAAACTATCATGTGACGGAATAATATTTATTTGTTTCTGTATTCCCGAATAAAGTCGGGTCGTAATTTGATCCTGGTGAAGCGGGTATCGATAAGATTATTCTTCAAATAGAGATGTTTAACCCCGAGTGGCGATTGAATTTTTTCAAGGCGTGGATAGCGCCAGCATCTTGAGACGCCCTTGGTATAACGCGCTGTTTTGATGCACTCAGATCAAAATGCATTCCAAGGGGCAGTGTTGCTGCGAATGCCTCTTGCGCAGGCTCGAATGATACGGCTTGATGCGGCTCTCATAAATGCATCAAAACGGGCGAACAAAGTGACATCGGAAATTTTCGGATATGCACCGGACGGGCAGGCGGTTCATCGGCTTACGATCGCAAACGGTCCAATTGAAGCAAAAATCATTACATGGGGCGCATCCATACAGGATCTCCGCATGGAAGGGCATGATGCTCCTTTGGTCATAGGTTATCGTGACTTTGCGGATTACCCGGCGCATTCGCCCCATTTAGGCTCGATTGCCGGCCGTTTTTCCAACCGCATCCGCAATGCGCGCTTTGTGCTCGACGGAAAGGTCTATGAGGTAGAGCCGAATTTTCAGGGAATCCACAATCTGCATGGTGGCAGCAAAGGTCTCGGAAATCGTGTCTGGAAAATCACCGGCTCAGGTGCTGATTTCGTGACACTTGCGACGCTTGCGGCCGATGGCGAGATGGGTTTTCCGGGTAATCTCAACGTGAGCTGCACTTATATGCTCAACGCAAAAGGCACATTGATTGTGCGTTTGGAAGCAGTGACCGATAAGCCAACAGTCTGCAATCTCTTGCATCATAGCTATTTCAACCTCGACGACGGCGGCGAAGGCGATATTCTCGATCACCAGCTCAAGATTGAGGCTGATGCCTATATGCCGGTCGATGAGGCACTGATTCCTGATGGGCGTGTTTTGCCGGTCAAAGGAACGGCTTATGATTTCCGGGATTTCCGCCCTATCCGTTTCGAAGAGGACGGCAAACAGGTCGAGTATGACAGCAATTTCTGCATGACGGCTGCGCGCGGCCCGTTACGGCCATGCGCTTCCGTTAAAGGAGCTCGCTCAGGGATTAGGCTTGATATCGAGACGACAGAACCCGGTGTTCAGTTCTACGCGGGCAATACGATGGCGAATGATTGCATTGGCCTGACCGGAAAGCCTTACGGCAAACATGCAGGTTTTTGCCTTGAGCCGCAGGTCTGGCCCGGTTCTCTCGAATATCCATACGTGCCGCAGGCAATTCTCCGTCCGGGCGAAGTTTACGCCCAGACAAGCCATTTCACTTTTTCGCGGGATTAAATCACGCTGAATAAGCGGCGCGCGCTGTTTCCATGGGAGCAAGCGCGCCGCGGATTTCAACGACCCGAGCCGCAACTGCGTGGGCTTTGTGGGCAGCATCGACAGGTGACAGGCCTTCGAGGCGTGCAGCAAGATAACCGCCGTTAAAGCTGTCGCCAGCGCCCGTCGTATCAACGGCATTGGCTTTCACCGACGGAACAAGCGTTTGTCTGCCATCGGCAATGATGAGCGCAGGTTCGGTGCCGTCTTTGACCACGATTTCCTTCACACCCAATCCGATCAACCGATCAGCGCAGGCTTGAGCGGTTTCGTCGCCAAATAGTGCCTGTTCGTCGGGGAAGGTCGGCAGGGCAATATCCGCGATCTTCATTGCTTCGCTGATGATCTTTTTTGCTTCTTCCCGATCCGGCCAAAGCTGGTGGCGGAAATTGGGGTCGAAAGCAATAAGCGCGCCTTCCGCGCGGCATTCGCGCAGGGTCTCAAAAAGCGTCTCCCGATGTTCTGGAAACACAATTGCTACCGAAATGCCGGAGAAATAAATCATGTCGCGCCCGGCAAGGCTGGCCTTCAGCGCCTGACGGTCGCTTGCAAGGCGCTTTGCAGCGGCATCGCTACGCCAATAGGTAAATGAGCGCTCCGCACCATTGAGCGTGATCGCATAAAGTCCGGGGTGTACGCCCTGAATGACCGGGCTTTGCGCAATGCCAATGCCATTGGAAGCAAGGAATGCCCGTTGCTTCTGCGAGAAATCGTCCTCTCCGAAGGCACTGACATAGTCCACGGGGTATGATTGCTCGGTCAGAGCGCGCATGTACCAGGCCGTATTCAGCGTGTCGCCGGCATATCCCATGCGCCATTGATCGCCATCATTGCCTGAAAGCTCGATCATGCACTCACCGATCGACGCAAAACCACCCATAGTCATCTCCTCATTTCTAACCGGACGTAGGCCTATACCAATTTGCCGTGATGTAAAATCCCGATGTCATCTACCCTTTATCGACTTGCCACATTCCGCGTGTAAGCATCGCGCCAAAAGAGGAATCACTATGCGTTACGCGATTTATTTCACGCCGCCGTCGGGCGATGCGCTCCTTAAAGTGGCTGCAAACTGGCTTGGGCGCAGCGCGTTTAGCGGTGAGGCGGTAAAGGTTCCGGCGATTCGCACTCTCGCCGCAGAAGATGTCGCAGCATTGACCGAAGAGCCGCGTCGTTATGGTTTTCATGGGACGCTGAAAGCGCCTTTCCGGCTGGATGAGGCATATCAGGAGAGCGATCTGCTTTCGGCGCTGATGTATTTTGCGTCATCAAGCGCACCGTTTGTGATCCCACGTTTGAAACTGCAGGGCATTGGCCCGTTCTTCGCACTTGTGCCTGAAGAACCGGTTGCAGAGCTCAATCAACTCGCCAATGACATCGTAGTCTCATTTGATCGTTTTCGTGCGCCTTTGCGTGACGCGGAAATCGCCAAACGCCGTCCAGAGCGTCTGAGCGAAGCGCAGCGGCAGAATCTTGACCGTTGGGGCTACCCATATGTGTTCGACGAGTTCCGCTTTCACATGACGCTCACCGGTCCGGTGGATGAGAAGCAGCGCTCACAGGTGGAGCGCACGCTCGACGATTTTTTTGCACCCGTGCTGGAGGATCAGGTCGAGGTAGCCAATCTGGCTTTGTTCGTTGAACCAGAAAAAGGTGCACCGTTCGAGATTCATTCGCTGCATCCGCTGACGGGTGGTAATAAGGTGTCGAAACGGTCTTCGCGGGCCGTGGGGAGGCCTTGAGGAATGACGACGGAAACAGTTCTTAAAAATGCAAATATCGTGTTGCCTGATGAAGTTATCAGCGGCACCGTTAAAATCGTTGATGGCATTATTGTCGACATCACGTCTGGTTCGTCCGTATCTGGCGAAGATATGGAAGGCGATTATCTGACACCCGGTCTGGTGGAATTGCACACCGACCATTTGGAAGGCCATTACGCACCGCGCCCGAAGGTGCGTTGGAACCCGATTGCAGCAGTTCAGGCCCACGATGCGCAGATTGCGGCTTCCGGTATCACGACCGTGTTCGATGCATTACGGATCGGCTTTGATCAGGAAGCGCAGACGGGTATCGATGATATGCGCAAGCTATCTTCGGCAATTGCTGAAGGTCGGGAAGCGGGGCGCTTGCGTGCGGATCATTTTCTGCATTTGCGTTGCGAGGTTTCAGCGCCTGATTGTTTGAGCGCATTCGAGCGCTTTGGCGTTCACCCGCTGGTCAAGCTTGTGTCGCTGATGGATCATGCACCCGGACAACGCCAGTTCACGGATATCGAGACCTACAAATCTTACTATATGAGCAAGCTCAAGGTCTCGGAAGAAGAGTTCATTCGCTATTGCGAAAAGCGCATGGGGCAATCGCAGCAATATTCGGCATCGACGCGCAAAGCAATTGCCAATGCCTGCACGGAACGTGGCATTGTCCTTGCCAGCCATGACGATGCAACAGTGGATCATGTTGCAGAAGCAACGGAGCAGGGCATTCGCGTGGCCGAGTTTCCGACCACGCACCTGGCCGCAAAGGCATCGAAAGAATCCGGGATGTCTGTTCTGATGGGCGCGCCAAACGTGGTGCGTGGCGGTTCGCATTCCGGCAATGTTTCGGCGCGAGAACTGGCCGAAGCGGGTCATCTCGACATCATTTCTTCGGATTATATTCCGGCAAGCATGATGCAATCGGCGTTTTTCATGGCTGACGTGATGGATGCAATCACGCTCCCACAAGCAATCAAATTCGTTTCAAGCAATCCCGCGAAGGCTGTTGGTCTTCAGGACCGAGGCGAAATTGCTATTGGTAAGCGTGGCGATCTGGTGCGTGTGCAGATTGCCGAGCATGTGCCGATCATCCGTACTGTTTGGCGGGAAGGACGGCGCGTGATCTAGAGCGCATTTCGAAAAGTTCGAAGCGGCTTTCGGAACAAGATGCGCTTAAATACAAATGGGTAGAGCATTTCCAATAGCTCAATCGAAACAGGAAATGCTCTAGAGAGCCGTGCGCCCTGTTGGGCGCACAAAGGTCGCTCTTAAAGCGTCATTCTCATCATATCAAATAGTGGCGTCTGCCAGCGAAAGTATTCCTGTTTCAGCATCTACTGACAGCTTCAACTCTTTATAGCTGTTGATGCTCTTATGCGATGTTTCTGGTGAATGCGGATGTGTGGCAGTCACAACAACGACGCGTGCGCCAGCAGTTTCGCCGGCAACAATGCCCGCAGGCGCATCTTCAAACACAAGACAATTGTGCGGATCGAAGCCAAGCCGCTTTGCGCCCAGCTGGAAGCATTCAGGGCTTGGCTTTCCGCGCTGAACATCTTCCGCGGAGACGATTGTTTTTGGCATTGGAAGGCCAGCAGCCTGAAGACGACGGCGAGCCAGCTCGATTGGCGCAGAGGTTACGATTGCCCAGCGGTCTTCGGGTAGCGAGTTCAGGAAGTCCAGCACGCCTTCAATCGCGACGATACCATCAAGATCTGCCATTTCCGCATCAAGCAGGATTTTAGCTTCCGTATCTGGATCAAGATGCGGCAAGCCGAGCCGACGGACGGTATCGACCGCACGCACGCCATGAATTGTCGGAACAAATGTTACCGGATCAATGCCATGACGGATGGCCCATTGGCCCCAAACGCGCTCGGTTGCAGCAATAGAGCTAAGCACAGTGCCGTCCATATCAAACAGAAAGGCGTCGAACGGCTTATCGAAGGGGGACAGATCGGTCAAAATAAGGTCCTCGGAATTTCATGCCAATTGTGGGCCAAGAATCGGGTGGGTTTGTTCGTCAGAGATCATAATGCGGAAATGCGAGCAAAGTCACAGTATTCGACGGATGAATCGCGTTTGTCATGGCGTGAGTATGAAAAATCAGATGCGCCACCTATATTGAGAGTGCTGGATCTGGCGACAAAACTTGATCATTTGCCATCTTTGTGGCTTTTTGCGCCACCTGACACCACCTCTAAAAGACGAGAACGAATAGCGGCGTGAATCGCATTCTCAGGATTGTTGTTTAAATGACTGAAATAACAGATAAAAATCGCAACTATCCGGACTATCGGTTTTCGGTCGCGCCCATGCTCGACTGGTCGGACAGGCATTGTCGCTATTTTCATCGCCTGTTTTCCAAACATGCGCTGCTTTATACGGAAATGGTTGTGGCTGACGCGGCGATCCACGGCCCGCGCGACCGTCTCATGGGGTTTGACAATACCGAGCATCCTATTGCTTTGCAGCTCGGTGGCTCTGATCCCGTAAAATTGCAGGAAGCGGCACGCATCGGCGAAGGTTTCGGTTACGACGAAATCAATCTGAATGTCGGCTGTCCATCTGATCGCGTTCAATCGGGAACGTTCGGCGCGTGCCTGATGCAGACACCTGATGTCGTTGCGCGTTGCGTTGCGGCGATGAAAGAGGTTGTTTCTGTGCCGGTCACGGTGAAGTGCCGGATTGGCGTTGATGACCAGGATCCAGAAGCTGCACTTGATGCCGTTGCAGATCAGGTGCTTCAAGCGGGCGCAGATGCGCTTTGGGTTCATGCCCGCAAAGCATGGCTGAAAGGCCTGTCACCGAAAGAAAACCGCGATATTCCGCCACTTGATTATGACCGTGTTTATCGCCTCAAGCAGCGCCTCAACACGCCGTTTGTGGGCATCAATGGCGGTATAGGCACGCTGGAAGAGGCTGCTTTGCATCTCAACCATGTAGATGGCGTCATGTTGGGGCGTGCCGCTTATCATAATCCGGCGCTTCTGGCTGACGTTGACCAGCTCATCTATGGTAGCGCCGAAAAGCCGAAAGACATCGCCGATGTTATTGAAGCCATGTGCGAATATGTCGACCGGCATATTGCCGATGGAGGCAGACTTTCGCATATCGGTCGCCATATGGTTGGCCTGTTCATGGGGCAACCCGGTGCACGTCGTTGGCGCCAAATATTATCGACCGATGCGACCAAGCCCGGTGCAAACAGCGATGTGTTGCGTCAGGCTTATGCGTCCGTCATCGAAGCGTGCAACGAAGCAGCCTGATTAGAGCGCTGATTTGATTCATTCAGATCGAAACGCGCTCTAATCCATCATAATCAGCTGGTCGCCGCGAACGCTGAAACCACCAAGGGTCTGAAGGAAGTTCATGCCGAGCAGGCTGCCGGTCATTAAACCTTCCTGTGTCACCATCGCACGAATATTGTGCCGCTGAATGTCGCCGATCTGTAGGGTCGCGATTGTGATGCTGGCTGCAGTCGCTCTGCCGTTAGCCGTATTGATCGGCACATTATAGGCAAGGGACGATGTGTCGATACCTGCTCGCTCGGCATCTTCCTTGGAAAGCACCACTGATGATGCTCCCGTATCGACAAGGAAATGCACGCGGGCATCGTTGACGCGGCCATTGACTTCAAAATGTCCGTTAGCCGATTTTGCCAGTGTGACTGTCAGTGATCCATCAGATGCACGACCAGAAATCGGGCTGCCTGGAATAAGGCCAGCAGTTATGCGACTTCCAACATCCTGAAGCTCATAGCGATATTGATAGGCTGCAACGAGACCGAGAATAATGACAGCCCAAACAGCCATGTTGCGCACGAAATCGGTAAGTTTGATACCGGAGCCGAGCAGACCAGCTGCAAGCACAACGCCCCATATGCCCATATAGGCGGCTTGACCGAAGGCGTCATTGGCAATGCCAAGCGTTGTGCCGCTGTCATTATTGGCCATCAGTAGCAAAATAACGACTGCAATGGCTGCAATCACAATCCAGAACAAACGCCCCATCAGCCTTCCTTCTTTTCCAGTCTTTCATGTCGCGTCGGTAAAAGCGCCATGATTGCTCGCCGTTCGTCTTGGCCCATGGAGGACCACTCGGCAATTTCATCGAGTGTGCGGGCGCAGCCAAGACAGAATCCTGTCCGACTGTCGATTACGCATACCAGAATACATGGCGATTCGATTGTTGCCGTGTTCATGAAATGAATGTGGTTTCCTCAAAGTGCGCTGACAAGGCCAAGCAGCACTGCAGCAACGCCAATCTGTTGAGCGGCACCCAGTGTATCACCTGTTTGCCCGCCAATTTTTGCAGTGCAGAGCTTTGCAAAGCCGAAGATCAATACAATGCTGAAGAGCAGTGCTTTGATAAAACCTGCAAGACCGGCGACCGGAATAGCCGTCACAATAAGGATGCCAAGTCCCAGCGAACAGGCGCAGACGAGGGTTTCCCAGCTTGGTTGCCCAAGGTTATCGGCGAGCCCACCGGGGCGTGCGGATGGCAACCCATACCAGAGCGATAGCATAGCAGCGCGACTTGCAGCTTCTGCACCGATAAGCGCAAGTGCTGCATAGCACGGACCTGCGCGATCAATGATAACGGCCAGCAGTGTCACCTTGAGGCCTGTCCAGATGATGAGTGTCAGTGCCGCAAAGGTCCCGATGCGTGAGTCCTTCATGATGTCGAGGCGACGTTCTGGGTTGGATGAGCCAAAAAAACCGTCCGCTGTATCACCCAGCCCGTCTTCGTGCAGTGCGCCGGTCATGGCGGCCAGTGCGCCAACGGCGATTAGGCCCGAAACAACCGAAGGCAGGCCGAGATGATCTGAAATCAGAAGGGCGATACCTGCCAAAAGGCCAAGAACAGCGCCAGCCAAAGGAAACGCGCGCAAGCTTTTCCGGAGCGAATCGCCCATGCTATCGTCAGTTGTGGTCAGCCAGTTTTGAGGCAATGGCAAACGGCTCAGAAAGCCCAGAGAACGAAATGTGTCTCTTATAAAGCTATTTCGCTGCAACTATTTGCTCCGCTTTAAAACTACAACGTCGACTGGGTCGAATATTTGCGGCCAATAAGGCTTGGCGCAAAGAGGTGATTTGAAAATTTGATTAAGTGCTTATAGGACGAGCAGAACTGTTTTGCATCCTCCATTGATTGATTGGACTAGACGATATGAGCGCCAGTGGCCTTCCTTTTGACGATTTTCGCGAACTCATCCGCAATCTGCCGGGGCCTGATCTTGGTGCCGAAGCAGCTGTACGAGCACGAGACGCCACTCTGACCAAGCCTGCTGGCTCGCTCGGGCAGCTTGAAGAAATTGTTGCTTGGCTGGCTGCATGGACCGGCAAGTCCATACCGCAGATCAATCGTCCGCTTGTCGCAGTTTTTGCTGGTAACCACGGCGTAACTGCCAAGAACATCACGCCATTCCCATCAAGCGTTACTGCGCAGATGGTGGAGAATTTTGCGGCAGGCGGTGCAGCAATCAATCAGATCTGCATTGCACATGATCTTGGCCTGAAGGTTTTCGATCTGGCACTGGAGCATCCGACGGGCGATATCACTGAAGAAGCCGCAATGGACGAACGTACCTGCGCTGCTACCATGGCATTTGGCATGGAAGGCATCGCGGGCGGCACGGATCTTCTTTGCATCGGTGAAATGGGGATCGGCAACACCACGATTGCCGCTGCAATTTCTCTGGCGCTTTTCGGCGGCACTGCTGAGGATTGGGTCGGGCCGGGCACAGGTTCAACTGGTGAGCTTCTGCAACGCAAACTTGCTGCTGTTCGTGCAGCGGTCAATCTTCATCAGGATCACCTCAAAGACCCGCTGGAAGTGCTGCGCCGTCTGGGTGGCCGCGAAATCGCTGCTATGGCAGGCGCAATCCTTGCTGCACGCATGGAGAAAATTCCGGTTATCGTCGATGGTTTTGTCGCAAGTGCCGCAGCAGCAGTACTTTATGCAGCAAATCCAACGGCTGTCGACCATTGCCTGTTCGGCCATGTATCTGCTGAACCGGGCCACAGGCTGCTCCTGGAGAAAATGGGCAAAAAGCCACTTCTCGATCTTGGGATGCGTCTTGGCGAAGGTACTGGTGCTGCATTGGCTGCAGGGATCGTCAAAGCCGCAGCGCTTTGCCATAGTGGAATGGCAACATTTGAACAAGCTGGTGTCACAAGTTCCACAAAATGAACACAAAAAAGCCCGGAGTTTTCCGGGCTTTTTTGTGGCTATAAGCGTTTAATTGCTCTCTTTATCGAGCACCATGTAGTCGAGCGGCAGCTCAGTCGTGTACTTGATTTGCTCCATCGCGAACGACGAAGAGACGTCACGAATTTCGATCTTACCGATCAGACGCTTGTAGAATGCATCATATGCAGCAATGTCCGGTACCGCCACGCGCAGAAGATAATCAACGTCACCGCTCATGCGGTAAAACTCGATAACTTCAGGAAATTCCTGAACCACTTCCGAGAAGCGCTTGAGCCATTCATTGCTGTGCGAGCTGGTGCGGACAGAGACGAAGACCGTTACGCGCGTGTTGACACGCACTGGGTCGAGAATGGCGACACGGCGTTTAATGACGCCATCTTCCTCAAGTTTCTGGATGCGGCGCCAGCAAGGGGTCGTGGATAGGCCAACCTTTTTGGCGACATCAGCGACCGCCAAAGTTGCGTCTTCCTGCAGTAAGCGCAGTATTTTTCTATCGAGCCTGTCCATACGTTTTTAATCCCGGTATTAGAAATCGTTTCCCGAAGTGTCCGGATGAGTGAAACTTCATACCTTATCGTTTGCATTCACCCGAATTTACAGGAAAAAAATTCCATTGAGAACTGAAGTTCTAAAAATTATTTTCCGGGATCAATGAGTTTGCGTATTTTCTGCTGAAGAGCTGGTACGGTTTCCGCATCAAACCACGGATTTCGTCTAAGCCAGCCACTGTTGCGCCACGATGGATGCGGCAGAGGTAAAACCGTTCGACCGTCGGCATTCGGCGTTTCCATGAAGCTGCGCCAATTCTGCACCGTTTCGGTGAGACTGGTTTTGCGCCACCCAGGCAAATGATAGGCAAGGGCGTATTGCCCGACGACGAGAATGAACTCCAGTTGCGGCATGGATGCAAATACGCGGTCATGCCACGTCTGCCGACACTCTCGACGTGGAGGAAGATCTCCGCCATGTTTGTCATAGCCTGGAAAGCAAAAGCCCATTGGTACAATCGCAAAACGTGCGGGATCGTAAAACTCTTCTCGTGTGGTACCGAGCCATTGCCGCAGACGATCACCTGATGGGTCGTTGAAGGGCAGGGAGCTGTTATGCACGCGAATACCCGGCGCCTGCCCGCAAATGGCGATGCGTGCGGTATCCGATATGATGCAGACGGGATTGGGTTCGTGCGGCAAAGGCGGCAGATATTGAGGCGTGTCACGACAAATACGACACGCCTGGATCGAGTGTCTGAGCTCGTCCAGATTTTTCATTATCGCAGTGCCGCTCCGCATCAGAGTGAATTAATAAACGAAAATAGCCGATCTTTGATATAGTTGATGGTGCCGCTGATTACATCGGTTGATGGTGCCTCATGGCCTGTTTCGGGTTCAGCATTCGGCTTTTGGTGTTCTCTGCGCCATTGAAAGGGCATTTCAAAGCTGCCAGCCCATATTCCGCGTTTCTCGCGACGGGCGGAAGCTTCAGCGCTGCGATAGTCGCCATAGGAAACCGCCCAGCCTTGTTCCACCATCCACTGGTTGAGATCCGTATCGCCCAGATAGCAACGTCCGAGATCTCGACCATATTTATCAAAGCCTTCTTTTTCACACCGAATCGCGGCTTTGCCGATTCTGATTTTCAGCGCATCGCGGGCATCTCGACCGCAGGCATAGTCACTGCCTTCGATCCGACAGGTCTGCTCCATCTCAGGTGCGTCGATACCGAGAAGGCGGATATGTACCTTATTCAGTATGACTGTATCGCCATCAATGACATAGACTGATCCTGTCGCAGATTCCCGCGGCTGTCGGTTAACAGGTAGGGAAACAATGACGGCCCCAAGAATTAAAAAGATTAGTAAAGTTAAGAGGATGCCGCCAAATCCTCCACCCTTTTTTTGGCTTCTTGTTTGATATGGCCGCTTATAATAGCGCCGCCTTTTGTTCATTGTTTCATGCCCCCAATCGCGCCCCACACTTAACGCATCTGCAGCTTTTTGCGAAGTTCAGCGTATTTTGGATTGAAGATGCACGGCAACTTATTGGGATCAACTCAGAGCGGCTTTGTGTTGATTCAGCAACAGTCTTTACCATTGCTTTAGTCTAAAAAGACGGGACACACATTTTGCCCATTTCCCGCCACAAAGGCACGTCACCGGATAGGAAAGGCAAAAGCTATTAAACACTTCTGGGAAACTTTGGTTCCCTCAGGACAGGCGAAAAATGAAGCAAGGCGCATTGTTATATAACGATCCGTTTTCGAGCAGTGGAAAGACTGCCTCAGCTTCTTTTTCTTATGCGCACAATAGCCGAGCTTTTTTCCGTCAAAATCGGGTCTCAGTGTTGACGAAAAGACAATGCATTCTGTCGTTTATGTCATCAACTTCCACCCAATGTGAAAGACCAGCGTTGTGATGCGTATCCGCAGTTTTTCATATCCCCTTATCGCTGCGGCACTTGGCTTGGCCATTGTATGCAACAGCGCTTCGGCTTTTGATTTAAACGATGACTCGGAAAAATCACGCAGTCCGTTTGAGCTCTTCAAATTCGGTTTCTCCGCTTACAAAAGCGGCCATAAGGACGAAGCCATCAAAGCTCTTCGTTATGCTGCTGAACGCGGTCATCAGGGCGCTAAGTGGAAACTGGCTCGCATGTATGCCGACGGTGACGGTGTTGCCGAGAATGACTACGAAGCTTACCAGATTTTTGAAAAGATCGTCCGTGACGGTGCAGAACCAGGTTCCGAGAACGAGCCTTATGTTGCTGACGCGCTGGTCGCGCTTGCTGGTTACGTGAAAGTAGGCATCCCGGGTTCCCCGGTGAAGTCCAATCCAAAGTTTGCTCGCGATCTTTATGTGCAGGCAGCGTCGAATTTTGGCGATTCGGCTGCCCAGTATGAGCTCGGCAAGATGCTCCTGGATGGCGAAGGCGGTGAACGCAACTCGGTTCAGGCTGCTGGTTGGTTCCAGTTGGCTGCCAAAAAGGGCAATGCCAGTGCCCAGGCAATGCTTGGAAACATGCTCTTTCAGGCTGGCAAGACCGTTCGTGGTCTGGCTATGCTGACCGCAGCATTTGAACGCTGCCCCACGGAAGATTGCACATGGATCCGCGATATGCAGGAACAGGCATTCTCAATTGCAGGTGAAGCAGATCGCCGTAATGCCATTGCTCTCGCAGGCGACTATGCCGTCAAGGGCGACTACTAATCATGCTTTATTCCTTGAACTGATCCAAGTTTAAGGAATTATGCTCTATAAGTTTGTTTTTACGCGCATCTTGTTCCGATAACCGCTTCGCCCTTTTCGGGATGCACTCTAGCGGTGTGATTACACCGCCAATGTGACTGTGACCGGAACATGGTCGGACGGCTTTTCCCACGCTCTGACGTGCTTCTCTATATCCGCAGCAACAAAATGGTTGGCCGCTTCTGGTGAGAGCATCAGATGGTCGATGCGAATGCCATTATTTTTCTGCCAGGCTCCCGCCTGATAATCCCAGAACGTATAGACGCCATCTTCATCAGTTGAAGCGCGCACAGCTTCCGTGAAACCCAGATTTTCAAGTCGGCGAAACGCCTGACGTGATTGAGGCTGAAACAGCGCATCGCCCAGCCACTGCTGCGGGTTCTTCGCATCGTTTGGCTCGGGAATAACGTTATAGTCCCCGGCAAGCACTAGCGGTTCTTCGAGCTCAAGCCTGTTTTTGGCCCAGGCTTCAAGGCGCTGCATCCACGAAAGCTTGTATGGAAATTTTTCGGTGTCGATCGGATTGCCGTTTGGCAAATAGAGCGAGACCACACGAAGAACGCCCTTATCTGTCGAGAATACCGCCTCGATAAAGCGCGCTTGTTCATCGCTATCGTCG